>NZ_JAAORM010000003.1 GCF_017695965.1 Prochlorococcus marinus CUG1416 | reverse complement strand
TGCAGAGATAAAATCAATTGAACCCAAAAAAAGTAAAGTTAAAGAAGAAATAATAGATGCAGAGATAAAATCAATTAAACCCAAAAAAAGTAAAGTTAAAGAAGAAATAATAGATGCAGAGATAAAATCAATTAAACCCAAAAAAAGTAAAGTTAAAGAAGAAATAATAGATGCAGAGATAAAATCAATTAAACCCAAAAAAAGTGAAGTTATAGATGACATAAAAGACTTAGAAGTTAATTAGGATTATAAATAAGAAGTTAAATTAATTAATATTAGCTAACTTTTCAATTCAAAATTTAGGTATTTTGGACAAAAATTATTAGTAATTTTTAGTTTAAATATTAAGGTGTTTTATTTTATAAATTTTAGGTTAATTACAAATAGATATTTATTAATCTAAAGCTACTTCTATCGCCGCTACTAAGTTTTCATCCATTGGTTTAACCCCTGGTTTGAATCTTGCAATTACTTTACTATCTTTACCTATTAGAAACTTTTCGAAATTCCATTCAACGTCACCCTCAGGTTCTACTTTGTTAAGCGTTGTGTATGGTTCTGTGGTGTTACCTTTCGCATGAACTTTTTCATATATTTCAAACTTGACTCCATATTTAATGGTGCAAAAATCTTTTATTTCTGAAAGGGAGTCGGGTTCTTGTTTCCCGAAATCATTACAGGGGAAGGCAAGTATTCTTAGCCCTTTATTTGAATATAAATCATGTAGCTTTTGAAGTTCCTCATACTGAGCAGTATTACCACAATAACTAGCTACATTAACCACTAAAATTACTTCCCCTGAGTATTCACCAAGTTTTATAGATGATCCATCTGCTGAAATAACAATAGTATTTTGTACGTTAACTTGCATGTCTTAAGAAATTCACCCTTTGAAGATAACAATCTAAACCGTTTTTTGTGCCTAAAAATTCAATGGCTTTGGATTATTTCTTTTGTATGTTTTAATTTTTCATTGATTTAACCATTTATAATTAGTATTATTTATCATTTTAACTTGGACCCTTTAGACCCACTTACTGAAATCATCAACTCCGGTCAGGGTTTTTTACCTGCGATTGCTTTAGAAAGAATTATTTGGGCAATGATTGGAGTCTTTTTTTTAACAGCAATTTCGACATCAATAACTAATAGCATTAGAATTCAAAATTGGTTTGGGATAAAATCTTTATTTAGTTATTCTAAAGATAAAAAAATTAGAGATGATTCATCTAGCAAGCTTTCTGATAATGATAAATAATTTATAAATATGAAAGATTCGATGTTTTCTAAAAAAAGAATTTTAATACTTGGTAGTGGCGAGCTTGGTAAGGAACTAGTAATAGAATCCAAAAGATTAGGATTAGAAGTTATTGCAATTGATCGATATGAAAATGCACCTGCAATGCAAGTTGCTGATTATTCAAGTGTAATTGATATGGGGGATAAAAATATTTTAAAAAATGTTATAAAGGAATTTAATCCTGACTTTGTTGTCCCGGAAATAGAGGCACTTTCGATTGAAGCCTTAAAAGAATTAGAGGAGGAAGGTTTCAATATTGTCCCAAATGCCAGAACTGTTGAAATAACAATGAATAGAGATAAAATAAGAGACTTGGCTTCTAGAGATTTAAAAATAAAAACTGCAAAATTTGACTATATTTATAATTTTGATGATCTAGGGGGGAAAACAGATAAAATTGGGTTCCCACTTTTACTTAAACCTTTAATGAGCTCTTCAGGTAAGGGACAAACTTTGGTTGAATCAAAAAATGATTTAAATCATGCTTGGAGTCAGGCACAAGCAAATTCTAGAGGTAAAGTTAAAGGTGTAATTATTGAAGAATTTATTAATTTTGATTTTGAGTTTACTCTTCTAACTGTAAGAAAAGAGAGCGGTGAAAATATTTTTTGCTTACCAATTGGACATCTTCAATCTAATGGAGATTATCAATGCAGTTGGCAACCTTTGGACATTAATGAGTCCTTAATATGTGAAGCCAAGAAAATGACAAATAAAATTTTAAATAACTTAAATGGAGCTGGATTATACGGTGTAGAGTTTTTTGTAAAAGGTAATGAGGTTATATTTTCAGAGTTATCCCCCAGACCTCATGATACCGGTATGGTTACATTAGTTAGCCAAAACATTAATGAATTTGAATTACATTTAAGGGCTTTTTTAAATTTACCAATCCCTTATATAAGCCTAATAGAACCTTCTGCAACAAGAGTTATACTCGCAGATAAAGATTATATTAATCCTATTTATGAAGGTCTTAATAAAGCATTAGAAGTTGAAAAGACTAAAGTTCTTATATTTGGTAAGCCAGTTTCTAGAAAAGGTAGAAGAATGGGAGTTGTTCTCGCATCAAATAAAGACATTAATTTAGCCAGAGAAAATGCTGATAAAGCTCGTCGTAGAATAAAAGTTAGATCAAATTAAAAAAAATATTAAATAAATATAACGAAAAAAATACTTATTTCCTTTGTTTTTGTTCTGCCTTTCTGTGATTAATATTTGTGTATGTTCTCTTGTTCAAAATGATAGAAAATTATAAAGGTTGGGATATAACTTTGAATTGGGATAAAAAAAATGACCTCCTAGAGGGAAGTAGTAAAAGTTTGTTTTTTAATCAAAAAGAAAAATGGATGGGAGTGCACTTAAATGGTGAAAAAATATATGGTTCCTCACTCAAAGAAATTAGGCATATTATTGATTATCCTGTTTTGCATAAAAAGCAGGTTAAAGGTTTTTTTTAATTATCCTGATCATTATCATTATATTCAATTAGTTCCTTAGCAATTTTATTTAAATCTCCCTTAATTGAGATCCAGGTAAAAGAAACTATAAAAATCAAAGCAGTTATTGCAATAGTGATTTTTTCAATTGGAGACAATCCAAGTGCAATAGCAAACATTTGAAACTAAATACTAATATTTTATTATATTGAATTTTTTAAAATAGTTTAAATCAAATTTTTTTTTGCAATGATATTTAATTATTCAGGAAAACAAGAATTAATTTACTTATTTTTTTGTTTCTGATTTCAAATTTATTCACTAAAATTAAATTATGGAAAAAAAAAAGTGTCCCCAATGTAAAAATTTAATTTTAATAACTTCTCCAACATGCTTACATTGTGGAAGGCCTAATAAATTTATAACTAAGGAATACGTCAATAAAAAGTGGAATAAAGATTATAACGAAAATATATTTAATGATATTTTTATTAATAAATATCTTGTATTTATTTTAATACTTATAATTACAATCTCTATTATAATATTTAATTAAATATAATCAAATAATCACTTTAATATCGCATCTAATACTTCCATAGTATTTGTTGATAGTTTATTTTTTTTGATCTTTTTTATGGTTTCAATCATGTTACTTTTATAAGGCTCTGAATAATAGTTGTATCTACTAAATACTTTCACAAAACGAGAAATAACGATTGGATTTAATTTATCGAATTCAATTATCTTTTTCGCAATATATTTATAACCAGAGCCATCTATTGCATGAAAAGTACTATTTCTTGTTACGAATGTGTTTAATATGGCTCTTAATGTATTTGGTGATTTTGAATCAAAAAACTTGTTTTCAAATAATTTTTCAAGACTACTTGCTTTTTCATCATTTTCTATAGATGCAATAAATGAGAACCAACTATCCAATACTACACTATTATTTTTCCATTTATTTAAGAATATATTTGAGATAATTTGTCGCTCAGGACAATTAATCCTACTAAAAGAATTCAATGCAGCTTTTGCTAGTGTCATCGAATTACTATTGACGTAATTAATTATTTTGCTTTTAATTTCCTTGTCATTACTATGTAATAATAGTTTCCAAATAATTTCGATTAGTTTTCTTTCATGTTTTCCTTCTGGCCATGCTTTATATAGATTTTTATCTATTTCTTGGAGCTTAAATAATAATTCTTTTTTTAATTTCGTACCGAATAAATAATTTAATTCGTCAATAGTTTTGTATATTTTTAAAGGGTCTATATTTTCCATCTCTGATTCAATTTCGGCAAAGGTAGGAATACTTAGTAATTCTGATAAAAGAGATAAATTAATATCTCTATTTTTTATAAATGATATTAAGGCGCTTATTAATTTGTTTTCAATTTGATAATCTGGTTTTTTATCTAATCTGCATGAAATGATAGTTTTATAAAATCCTTTTACAGTATTAGATAGAGTAAAGTAATCAGTTTCATATTTTAGGATTAAAAAATTTTCATCAAGAGTAATATCTGATTCCCACTCAACTGGTGATGAAAATTCACGAAAATAAGTGACTAAGGGGATTTCGAAATGGGATTCTATATTATTAATAATAAATTCTTGTATTTTTGCTTTTAGGATGACTGTTTTTTTAATTGTCTTTTTTTCACCAAGAAATATAGCTAAATTTATAGGAATTATTAAAGGTAAATCATTATATGGGTTCTTTTTTATTGGATTACTTTGAGAGGCTTGAATTGTAAGTTTTTTGTTTTTTTTATCCCAGATTCTCTTGAATTTAACTTTTGGGGTTCCATTTTGCTTGTACCAGACTTTAAATTCTTTAGGATCTATTTCCTTATTGTTTTCTAGTATTTTATCGATAAATTGGTCTATTGTTGCTGCTTTACCATCATAAGTTGATATGTAATTACTAAATCCTTTATAGAAATCTTTATCTTTTACAAGGTTGCTGAGCATTCTAATTATTTCTGAACCTTTTTCATATATTGTGGTCGTATAGAAATTGTCTATTTCTTTATATTTTTCTGGGATTACAGGATGTGATGTTGGACCAGAGTCTTCCCTAAATTGATTCTTCCTAAGAAATTTTGAATCTTCAAGTCTCTTTATTTCATAATCATGAAAGTCTGCAGTGAATTGTTGATCTCTAAATACTGTTAAACCCTCTTTTAGAGATAATTGAAACCAATCCCTACATGTAACTCTATTCCCAGTCCAATTATGGAAGTATTCATGAGCTATAACCCCTTCTATTCTTTCTAATTCTTCATCAGTTGTTGTTTCAGAATCAGCCAGTATTAGTTTTGAATTGAAAATATTGAGACTTTTATTTTCCATGGCACCCATATTAAAGTGCCTTACTGCAACTATATTGAATAATGATAAATCGTATTCAAGGTTATATTTCTCCTCGTCCCATTTCATTGATTTCTTTAAGGAACTTATTGCATGTTTAACATATTTTTCATCGCCATCCTCAACATAAATATTTATTTTAACTTTCTTATTCGATTTTGTTATGAAATAATCTTTTACACAATTAAGTTTCCCTGCCACCAATGCAAATAGATATGAGGGTTTCGGATATGGGTCTTCCCAAATTATTTCATGTCGATTATTTGTAAGGTTTTTTTCTTTTACGACGTTACCATTTGAGAGTAAGACAGGATAATCATTCTTGTCTGCCTCAATCCTAACTGTGTATTTGCTTAAAATGTCGGGTCTATCAGAGTGGTAACTTATCCTTCTAAATCCCTCTGCCTCGCATTGCGTAGTTATAATCCCATTGCTCTCATACATTCCTAAAAGGGATGAATTTTCCTTTGGTTTAATTATTCCTTCTATTCTTAATGAAAAATTATCTTTATTTATATTTTTAATTTCTAAGTTATTTTTTTGCTGTATATAATATTCCTCCTCTAAAAGAGGAGAGTCATCTAGGTATATTTTTTTAATTAATATATCTGTACCATCAAGAATAAGATTTTTGGTATTCTTATTCTTTTTTTTCAATCTAAGTTTCGTTTTAACATTAACTTCATTTTTCTTGATTACGAAGTCCAAAAAAATTTCAGGTATTTCATAATCAAATACTTTATAATCTTCAAGTTTTACATAGCTTGAAATTTTTTTTTCATTTTTAGTATTGTTCATCTTTAATATAGATTTAAGAAATTGAATGCTCCTGGATAATTATCTTTAAATTATAAGTTTGACTTATTATCTTCTGATTTACAAAAATGTGTTTTTATCTCTCCAGAAGGAAGTAGTTCATTTAAGGATGGATTTTTCATATTAGGAAGACCATCTTTATTTAATTGGTATCGCCAGTCCCATTTTCTGTCTGTAAATGAAATGTAATCTTTTCTTAGGGAGTATGGAAGCATAAGATTTTTTTTATTCCAATTAATATTAATAAACGCGCCTGGCTTTAACTCAGATATCTTTTTTATTATTGAAAAGTCACCATTAATATTATTTCTCATAACTAGATCAAGTTTTGCATTGTCACAAAAATAACTAGTATTTAGAACTAATAAAAGTATTGAGGTAAAGAATAAAGAATGAATTTTTATAGGCTCCTTTTATAATGAATACACTTCGATTCAAAATGAGAAAATTGGAACATTTTCAGATAAATTTAAATCATAATGGATTGCATACTCTTTAAATCTATAAGATTACAATTTAATTCTTTTTTATATTCCTGAACTGAAATAAAGTTATTTAAGAAACCTGAGTATTTTGCATCTCCTCCAACGGTACTTGAAAGTATAAATTTTGGGTTGAATTTGTGTATTAATTTAGGGATTACATCAGCACCTTTTACAAAAGAGCCTACTAGTGGCAATTCTAAATTTTTTGTAGGAGTTATTACAGCATCAAGATTTTGTTTTTCTAAATTTTCATCAAGATATCCATGGGGTTCTATATAAAAACTATTATTGAAATCATCTCTTATGATATATCCGTTTTCTCTCTGTGGAACTGGAGCTCCAGCAGTAGCTTCAAAACTTATATTACACAAATGAGTTTTTTGAGCTGGCTTAAGAATATTAATTGAGGTAAAACCTATTTTTTCTAATATTTCATTAGCACTTTTAGGGCATATTATGGGAATATCTTTTTTAAACGTTTCTAAAGTTTGTATATGACAGTGGTCAGGTAATCCTTGAGTTAATAAAATGATATCTACTTGCTCTTTTATTGAAATTTCTTTTTCTAATGATCCTTTGAAAAACCATTCTCCTGGAGGAAATACTAAATCACCTTTGAGCCACGGATCAATAATTATATTATTTTCTTTTAATTTTATAAACCAACCATTTGATCCAAGGTAGGTAGCTTCAAAAGTCATTAACTAATTGATATTTTATTAGACTATAAAATAATTTTGACTTTATCGAGAAGGTACTAACTTAGATTAGTTTGCTTCATTTAAAATTTGAAATGACTTTCTTTTCAGATTAAATATTAAAACTTGATTTTCTTTATAACTAATTTTAAAATCATCTTTTTCTAGCATTTTTATGGGTATTAGGGCTGATCCTCCTGTTCCTGAAAATATGATTGGCATGGTGTTATTTTTCGTGCCATTCATTTTTTGTAAATCTATTGCTTGAGAAACTATTTTTCTAGCCTTATCAAATCCGTAATCTTCTATTAATTTAGACCATAAAAAGTTAACTGATTCATATTTTGAAAACTCAATTTGTATTGTTTTCATTAAAAAAATGTAAATATTAAGGATTTACTAGTAACGATTTAAACTTAATTACTATTTTTAAACCTATCCATAACTAGTTGCAACATATCAACTACATCTCCATCAGTTAAATCTAAATCCTTCTTTAAATCATTGCAGGTTAAATTCATTTCGAGTGCTGCCTCAGCCATATGATTAACTTTCTGGTTATCGCCACCTAATGAAATAAATGGATTGAAGTTTTCTATCATCAAATATTTTGTGTTACCACTTATTTCTAGCTAATAAATTATGAATTATCATTTATTGATACAGAAGCTTATAAATATGTTATTTATTTTTTATAAATTATTTATTTTTTAAACTAGAGATGTTGATACACCTTTTGCTATGAGTGCAAATCTTCTCGCCCTAACAAGTAACGGAAATAGTACGTTTGTTCGTTTAGTTGATTTGAATACTCTGGAAAGTAAGAAAAGTAAACTACTGGAAGGGTTTTTTATCTGTTTGCAAATAGTATTTATTGCTTCTGCTCCATGAAAGATATCTTCATCTTTCAGGAGAATAGCACCTTTATCTATGTCAAAACCTTTTTCTAATAGAGATTTGATTAGGGTTGAATTCTTACGACCATCAAGAATTTTAATATTATTTATCTTGCTTTTGATTTCCAAGAGCTCTGCAAAATGATTGCAAAATGGACATTCTCCATCATAAATAAAGGTATAGTTAGAAGTCATTAGGGAACATTAGTGTTAATTGTCTTAAAATATGCAAACAAAAGTTATGATATATCCCTTGATAATAAAATAAAAAATAAAGAATTTGTGTGTTGGTAATAAAGGATTTAGCTAAATATTTTCATAATTACGAAGAAATGTCTCAATATAGGTATATTTTCCTCAAATATTCTGTATGCTTAACTCCAAGATATTTGTTTTTTAAATCATGAATTTATTAGCTTCCTTTTCTTTAGGTGGTTTCAATCCTTATGCAGCTGCTGTTGGGGTCCTCTCTTTAGTACTTTTTGCTCTAGTTGGTTTGGTTGCAGGCCCTAACCTAAGCAAGTTCGATAAAGACGCATAAATCAATAAATCTTTTTGATTTAAACTAAAAGACTCATTAGAGTCTTTTTTTTATGCGGTTTTTATAATTTATTTCTAGAATAATATTTAATTTAAATTGCTGAAGAGATGCTGTTAAACCCTTTTTATCCATTGACTTTTGTGAAAATTACTTCACTAAAAGCAACCATTGTTTTTTTGTTAATTCTTTTAATTAAATCAAACTTACTTCGATTGAAAGGGGGAATAATAGGAGGACTTTTTGCTTTGATACTCATATCAGGTATATTGGCCTCTAGTACTTTAGCTTTAGGGTCTTTAGTTTATGCATATAAATTAAAGAGGAAATCTAGTCCTGTTGATAATCAAATACAGGATTTAGAGACTGTTAATGTTTAAGATTTTTAAGGTATTTTATTAAAATTAGATTAATTAAAAAGGTGTCCCCGGGACAAAATGCAACACTAAAAATCCAAAACCTGCAGCAAAAACTATAGATACTGCAATTATGAGAAGGCCAGATGCCATTCCCCCTTCGTTAAATGCCATTTGATTAATTAATTTTGAATTAATGCTAAATCATTTTTATTTTTAACTATTAGTGATAATTACTCAAATTATCCAAATTTGTTATTTATGGTGAACAAAAGTAAAAAGATAGAAGTCAATGAGATAATAAAACCAAATATTATTAATGGTTTAGACTTAACCTTTTCTTCTTCTTTGGGACTGATTTTAGAAGAAGATAGATTTCTATCTTTGTTTTTGTAGATAAGATTGGGAAATGGTTTAATCACAATAAAGATTAGATTTAAGAGTTTACCCTAATGTTTTGAACAAATCCTTATGGTAATCAACAACATTTTGACAACTTATTACAGGTGTAAATTCCATATGAATGCCGAATTTAGCTCTCCATGGCGCAAAATGTTCAAAAATTTCTTTATCACTATGAGCCTTACATAAACAAACTACTCTCCCTTCTCCTGGTGCATGCACTCTAAATAACATCTCAAATTTGTCTGTTTTATCTGATTTTGCCATTTCACCGTTTTCCCAGGCTTCCACAAATAATTGATAAGCTTTTACTTGATTTTCGATGTCAGGAAATTGACAGTCAGCAAGAAATAATTGCATCTGATTATTTTTTAAAAATTTAATCTATTATCCTTCAAAAACTTATTTATTTATTAGACTGTTTTTATTTGAAGATCAGAAAAATATTATTTTTCCTAAATAACTAAATAAAATGAGAAGATAGAGTCTCTAAAAATTTTCCAATATCTTTTTTATATAAACTATCTGTAATTTTTAAAGAGAATGATTCATAATCGTTTCTTTCTTTTCGTTCAGTATCAAAATTAATATTTCTCTGTAATGAAATATCCTTCATTATAAATATTGATCACTATTTAAAATTTAGACAAATTTAAGTAAAAGGCAAATTTCTTTACATTATGTTTTTAAAAGTTAAATACCTAATGCAATGAGAAAAAAAGTAATTTTATTCAATTTAAGAGTTAATTGACTTTCCTAGAATATACAAGAATGCATTCGTTAGAGAAAGAATTACTGTTAAAAGAGATGCAATAACGGGTAATAAATTGAACCATAACTGCGATGTCGACATTTTTGAATCAATAGGCAGAAATTTAGTTCTTTTTTTAATTCTTATTTGCAGCCAGAATATAGATAATGGATAAATAATTCTTGAAAAAGTAATTAAAAAAGAAGGTAAAATACCTTTGTTTGAATAAAGAATAAATCCTGAAAAAAAGTATATAGCCCAAACTAGCATTCTTTGAATCAATATTATCCCATTACTTTTTCTGTTCATTATCAATTAACTAATTAATTTTTATAATTTTAATCATTTTATATCTTTCAAAAACAATATTATTTATGGTAACTTTTTCTTTACGAATAATTTTCCATTCGTTTTTTATAAATAATTCATAACTTATCAAGCTTGCTTCAGTTAAAAGAGAATCTAAACCTTCTTTCTTGGCTTCATCTTCTAATTTATGAAGTAACTTAGAACCAAAACCTTTTCTCTGGGATTTACCTTTACAATAAAATAAAGCAATTCTATTTTTTGGATACCTTGTAGCAAAAGCAAGAATTATTCCTTTATCACTTAAAAGCCATCCTTTGCCCTGAGTTATTGACTTTTCAAAATTTGGATTATCCCAAGCTTGGCTAGACCAAGCTCTTTTTTGCTCTTTGCTATATATTTCTTCATTTAATGATTGAATTGAATCAAAATAAACCTTCTTTAATTCAAGTTGATCTTTAATGGTAATTTGTCTTAAATTCATAAACAAATCTATTATTTAATATGCATAGTAAAAATATAGTCGCAATAGGGGGAGGAGGGTTTGGACGTTCTTTAGGCTCTCTTGAAATTGAAAAATATATAATTTCATTAATTAGTAAAAAAAGACCAAAAATTTGCTTCATACCCACAGCATCTGGAGACAGTAGCTTGTATAAATTAAATTTTTATAGAGCATTTTCTAAATTAGGTTGCATAACAAGCCATATTGATTTTTTCTCAAGAACAGAAAACTTAGAGGAGATAGTTTTAAGTCAAGATATAATTTATGTTGGCGGTGGTAATACAAAAAGTATGTTGGCAGTATGGAAAGAATGGAATTTACATAATATTTTACAAATTGCTTATGAAAAAGGAATTGTAATGAGTGGTGTAAGTGCTGGAGCTATTTGTTGGTTTGATAAAGGTATATCGGATTCTTTTGCTAATGAATTGAACATAATAAATTGTCTTGGAATAATTAATGATATTGCTTGTCCTCATTTCGATGAAGAAAAAGAGAGGGAACCTTACGTTAATGATGTTATTAAAAGAGAAATTATTAAATCTTGTATTTGTATTGAAGGCAATTGTGCGTTGCATATCAAAAATAATTTTGAATATTCTTCAATAGATTTTGGTAATGGTAAGAAATGTTTTAGAGTCTCTAAGGAAAATAATAATTTAAAGAAAGAAATCCTTTAAAAAAATATTTATAAATATGTTTTAGATTTCTTCATTTTTTGAGATGGAAGTAAATTCAATCCCTTTGTACTTTACAAATGATGCAGTCCATATCTCTTTGGAAAGATTGCCAAGGTATTTTAAGAATTGTTGTGTATCCCCATCTCTTATCCATTCAGATTTAATAAATGGAAGTTCTTTCTGCATCCTTTTAGGATGCATATGAACCAATATTAACCCTTTATCTTCAGAGGATCTTTTTAATGCACCTTCATCACTCCTTTGAAAAACTCTAAGTAGAAGATTTAAAATAACCTCTTCTCCAAGTTTCTTGAAATTTTCTGGTTCATCTAAATTCTCTTTAATTTCTTTCCCTCCAAGAGGCATTGCTCTAACAAGGTTTTGCTCTATTAATGCTATTGCAATTAGATAATCTTGACTTGCCATATTCTTAAAAAATACATTTTTGATATTCTAACCTCTCAAGTTCATCAAAATCTTTTATAGTTAGATGATTTGCTAAAACAAGAAGAAATTAATTAACTTTTTCCTTTTAAACTTGTAACTTTGTTTTTTATAAATATTATTTAAGCATATTAAATATTTTAAATATGCGATCTTTAATCTTTCTATTTTCTGGGATATTTGCAGGTCTTTATTTATCCTGGCCTGGGATAGTAATTTCAAAGAACTGGAAATGTTTTAATGATATTATCGCAAAATCAAAAGAAGATAAAATCTCGCTAAAAGCAGTATTAGAGGTTTCTCCCAGTTATTTAATTAAGAGTAAAGATAAAAATATGCCCTCAAAAATAAGAATGATAGCAGATGCATGTTTCCGTTAGAATATTTAAGTATAAATTTTATGTATTAATTTATGATTGATAATTTAAGGTTTGAATTGTCATTTAAAAATATTTCTCAGCTAGAAAATAAACTTAATTTCTGCAAATTTAATAAAATAAAAAATATTAATATTCCTTGTAAGGGACCTATTAAGAAAGCATTATTTAATTCAACTATCAAATATATATCTAAGAACTTTAAAGAATTTAATGTAACTTATCACTATAGTCTTTATCATCAATATTCTAAAAACAAAGAAAAATCATATGATGATTTTTTAGATTTTTTAAAAAATTCTAATTCAAATAGAAATTATGAAATTCTTCTTGTTTCAGGCTCTAGTAAGAAAAAAAACTTTGATTCAATTAATGTTTTAAGTAATATAAAAAAAGAAAAGAATTTAAAAGTTAAATTAGGTATAGCTTATAATCCATACTTGAAGAAATATTATAATGTGTCTTCAGAAAGAGAAAGATTCGAGAGGAAAATTTCTTCGGGATTAATAAATTCAATTTGGTTTCAATATGGTACAGATATTAAAGTACTTCAGAATGAACTGATTTATCTTAAAAAATTGGCAAAATATGAAAAAATAAATCTATTTGGAAGTTTATTAATTCCTTCAAAACAATTTATAGCGAGGTTTAGATTTCGTCCTTGGAAAGGTGTTTATATATCAGAAAAGTGTTTGAATTCTTTAAATTGTTTTTACGATTTTACAATAGATCTAGTTGGTTTTTATAAAAATAATAATATTACGCCTGTAATTGAAACTGATTTTGCATCATCTGAAAAACTTAATTCTGTTTATAACTTCCTTGCAAATTAAAGATAATATCAACCAATTTAAGAATCATGAAAAATAATTTTTCATACGACTTATTAATAATAGGGGGGGGGATATCTGCATGTGTTTTCGCTTCAAAGTATCTTCAAAATAACATTACAAAAACAATTGCATTAATTGAGGTAGGTCGAAAACTTGGAGGAAGAGCAAGTACAAGAATAAGTAAAAGATTTAAAGGATGGAAACTAAACCATGGTGCTCCAAATTTTAATATAAGGAACAGTAAAGATAATCTTCTATTAAAAAATTACATTGATGAATTATTAGAAAATAAATTTATTAAAATTGACGATTCAGAATTAATTATTTTAGGGGATGAAACTAAATCAGAAATTATTAATCAATCTCAATTTTATAGCGGGGAGAGTTATCTTTCTTCATTTTCTATGAGTAAATTATCGCAAAAGATAATTGAATTGCATGATTTAAGTGGTAAGATTGATTATTTTTTTGAAACTTTAATAGTTGATTTGACGTTTAATAATAATGAATGGACTTTAACCTCTAAGAATGGAGATAAATTAAAATCTAAATATCTTATTTGTTCAACTAATTTATTACTTCATAAAAGGTCTCTGGAACTATTGAACATAAATCAAATTCCATTAAGAAAAGCTATTCCTAAAAATAAAGATAAAAAGATTGATTTGCTTTTGACTTTTTTAGATAAGCAATCATTTATTAGTAGGTTAACTTTTTTAATTTATACAAATGCAAATTATGGTTATAAAGATTTTTATTCTAAAAAATATAGGTATTTTTATTTAAATAAAAGTCTGGAGAATAAATATAAATTTGAACGTGTTATTTTTCAGTTACAAGATAATGACAAATTAGGAATTGTAGTACATACAAAAAATATAGATTTTATTAATTCTTATATAAATGCAAAAGATGAAGATTTTTTTAAACAAATAATATTTTCAAATTTCAATAAATTGTTTAGTAATAATACATCAGTAAATCAATTAACTTTTAATGAGGAAATCTCTATTATGAAGTGGAGAGCTTCACAACCTTCTGGATGCACCGTACCATTATCTTTACAATTTATTAAAAAATATAGAATTGGATTTTGCGGGGATTGGTTTGAAGGAGAAGGTTTTGGCAGGATGGAAGGCTCAATTTTAAGTGCTTTATTATTAGAGGGAAAATTTAAAACTCATTGAAATAACTTTTTAAGTAATTGATCTATATTAGTGTTTTTTGAGATATTTAATTCATTTGCTTTATTTTTAAAATTTTTATTTTTCAATTTCTCATGATAAATATCCCATGATTTTAAGAAATCTTTCTCAGCTTGTTCTTTTGCCTTCCCCCTTTCTTTTATATCTCTTTTAACAACTCTTTTCATACACTCATTTTTATTGATTTTTAATTCTAAAAAATAATAATTTTGATTACATAATGTACTTGAGAATTCTTTAGCAAAAATACCTTCAACTATTAAAAAATTTATATTATTTGTTTCGTTTAAGTAATTATTTACTTTTTTTTTTTCGAAATCATAAAAACGCTCATTAATTGAAATGCCATTCTTAAGAATATAATTAAAATCTTTTTTAAATAGTTTGTAGTTAAAACTAATGCTTCTGTCGAAATAACCTTCTATGAATTTTGATAGTAATTTACTTTGTAGACCTGTTTTATAGTAATTGTCAGTACGTAATACAGTACCATTTTTAATTTTTACAATTATTTGATTTGATAAGGTTGTTTTCCCGCTTCCGGAAGGACCACTTACAAATATAAGCTTCATTTTCTATGCTTTGCTTTTTATTAAGACTCTAATTTTACTAATAGTAAATATTTTTAATTTAAGAAAGTACATTTTTCTTCTTTTATCAAAAATCTAATAGTAATTTTAAAAGGTTGCAGTTGTTTATGAGCTTGCATAAATATAAAATATGTGTCTTTATATAAATGTAAATAAATTAATTTCATTCAATTAACTATAGTTTTGTTATTAATTTCCTTCGGAATTTGATAATATTAAATGAAGTCTTAATTTTAATACCTATATATTGCAATGATTTCTGAATTTCTAAGTAAACTAAAATCTATCTTATTTAAAAGTAAAGTATCAACTGAAACTGCCTTAAAGAAAGAAAAAAAATTAACCAAGTCTACAAAAACAAAAGCAAAAACATCTAATGCAAAGAAAAATATTGAAAACTTAACTACTCTTCCAGGGGTTGGAGCTAAAAGTGCTAAGGCTTTGTATGCAGCTGGATTTAAAACAACAAAGGATGTAATTGCCGCAGATGAAAAAGATCTTCTTGCTGTATCAGGTGTTGGAATAAATCTAATTAAAAAGCTTAAAAAGCTAAAATAATAATATTTTTGAATCTATAAGTAATCTTAAAAATAAAAAATTGTTATAAATTTATTTTTTAATTGGGAAAAATTATCTTCTTCTTGCTTTTCTTCTTTGTTGGAGCTTTCTTTTATATTTTTCAATAGGAGTTTCATGATGCCTAAGTCTTTTTAAATCTGCAAAGATTCCCGATTTAGATACTTGTCTTTTAAATCTTCTAAGGGCAGATTCAATTCCCTCATTCTCTCCTACTGTAACTTGTGTCAAAATTTTCTAAATAAATTATATTCTAACATTCTATCAGAGTTGTTACTTATTTAAAACCATAACTAAAGGGTTTTGAGGTTATTTAGGTTATTTTTTTGCCCACTCCACAAATCCTTTTTTATTACTCTTTATCTCTTCTAAGGATTCAAAATAAAACTTTTTCCAATTATTTCTAGGAAGTCCAAGAAATAGCATGAGATTTAATGGGTATTTATTGCTATCAGAACAATTTCTAAAATCATCCCTAAATAAAAAGATTTTCTTTCTCATAGCAATTGCAATACCTAATTCAATCATTACACCTTCATCTGGAGGTGTTCCATTAACAATCGCAAAAATGCAATCACATTTTTTTAAATCATTGAAATTATTTATTGCTAGGTCATACGCCCAGTCACCCTCTTTTTGCATTATGTTTTTCGTCCTCTCAAAAGGTTCATAAACTTCTATATTTAAATCATTGAAAATATTAATAAATTCATATAAGAGTTTATTAGTTTGTTTTGAAAATCCATATGGATTTGCTAGATATAATTTCTTTTTCAACTTAAACCTCTTTTTTTGATGTAGTTGTTTCGGTCACTGTGAAAATTTGAGGCATTTTCCCATGGGAATATTATCCATTCCTTTTCATTTGATATATGTACAGTATTCCACCATGTAGGTTTGATTTTACTAAATAATACAAAAAACATTGCCCCCTCAATATCTTTGAAGTTGTTTAAAGTAATACCAGTTTCATATACATCATCAACTATTAGAGAATTTTTTATTGGTTCTGAAATTAAATTTATTTTTAATTTATGACTTAGTGCTACAGCAAGACATAAACCACCACGAGGAATTCCATACACTCCAGAAAATTCTAAAAGATTACATTTATTAGCTATGTGTTTTACGCTATTGTCAAAATCGTTCCAGGTAAAATAACTAATCATCTTAATTTTCGCTTTTCTTAGTTGTAGTAGCGAAATTTGATGCAATTACACTTAAAAGTGCTACTACTTGCTCATTTGGGCAATTAGTGTTTTTTTTTAAATTTTCACATTCTTTTATTATGTTGGCGAAAGTATCTTCTACAATTCCGTTCATTTGATCATTACTAAAAGAATATGGATTATTCATTTTTAATTAATAAATAATTTTATTTTTACTTAAATATCATGCGAAGTAAATATATTAATTTAATAATGATAAAATTATTTCCACATAGGCTCATTTATCTTTTCAATCCTCTGAGAATTTGGTACATATGTATGTAAATTTTCAACTTTTATAGCCCACTTTTTAGAGTTACCCTTTAAACTTTCGCTTTTAATTAGGTTTGTAAGGGAAATTCTTTTTCTAACCTTAAGAAGACCTATGCATGTTTCCCAGGCTTCTTGATTTTTATAAATATCTAACCAAAAATCAAAAATACTTACTAAGAGATCTAGTGGGATATCAAAAGGGATTCCCATCGAAGGTCTTTCAATTAAATAATTTTTATTTCTTAATTCATTGAATAAATTATTTATGTTTAAATTAATAGCAAAAAGAATATCTTTTGCTGATTCATTTCCTATTAATTCTTTTCTATGGCAATCTAAAAGGAGTTTATCTTCAAGAATATTTTCATCACAATTTTTGACTCCCACAACCCAAAACCCTTCTCCTTTCTTTACTCCACTAGCAAGAAATAGATATTGAGGTGAATTCTTCAAAATTTAAAATCATTTCTTTATTTTTAACATTTTTTACCAGTTATGAAAATATTTATTGATTTACCAATCACAATTTTAATTTCTCGTAAAAAAAATTATTTGTTAAAATAAGGTTTTAGAGAATAATGTTTGACTTGAGAGAGCTGAAACTAATGTTTTTGGATCCTACTGATTTGATAATAAACAATATAAACATATTCCTTAGTAGAAATAAAACAATTAAATTTATTTTTTCTTAGGGAATAATTTTCTTATTTTCTCTTGTTGCATATACTCTTTTTTTGTTCTTATCTTTTTATCTTCTAGTGATTCTTTATTAATGCTTACAGCATAAATAATATATAAAATCATACTAGTAAATAATAACCCTAAAAAAAGAATTGATATCCCTATAGGTTCATTAGGACTAAAAATTTTTACATCTATAGCTTTATTTAGGGAAATTAACATCAATTAAGTAATTCCTTAAATAATTTTTATTTTTAGTCTAATTGATTTCTTCGTAACCAAAGAATGAAGTAGTATCTGAATTTTTATATCCATTAGCTACTTCCTGTGGATTCTGACTGTCAATTTTTCTTGCTTTCGCATGAATCATGTTAAATGGGAAAATAACAGCTCCAACGAAAAAATGAAGTATTAAAAAGTCTGAAGGTAGCCCGTTTACCCAATCAGGGAAAAATAGCAATGTCATCAATGATTCGTTCATATACATAGTCAATTAAACCTCTGAATCTTATTACTGAACTTACTGCAATACTATTAATTTTTAATAAATTGAAATTTATTTAGTTTTCAAGATTTATGAGATTTGATTGAAATGGAAACAAAAAAAAACTAAAATTTTAATTAGATATTATTTTATTTAGCGATTGTTAAAGTTATTTTTTGGTTTATTTCTTTTAATAGTTTCTTTATTCAGTCCTTCAATTGGGTTTGCATATAATACATCAGACCCTAGTGTCAGTTTTCTTCAAAATAGAATCTCTAATAATTTCTCGAGCAAATATTGTAAAGCTATTAAAAATGGTTTTTCTAAAGACGAAGCTATGAAGTCTTCTATATTAAAAACGGAAAATATTATATCTTTTTCATACAATCCACAAAAAAAATGGATTGAGAAAGATGACTTGGCAAATCAAATTTCATTAAAGGTAGTAAATGATTGTGGATGGTCATTCGGATTAATTGGAAAGGAGGGAGTTGATTATTTTAAAGCATACTTTCTGGAAATTTACGAAAAAAGTACTCCTGACAAAAAATTTTCTAGATAGATTAAACTAATGAGAAATATTTCAGACAAATTAGTAATGACTATAATTTTGATTACTATTATTTTAGTTTTTGGCTTAATTTTTTCAGTTAAATCTCCCGAGAGAAAGATTATAGATTCGCCAATAATATGGAAAGATGATTATTCCAAAATTGCTAATTTCAGAAGCTATAGAATAAATTCTGGAGGCAATAGAATAATTTAAATATAATTCAATATTATTTGCCAAAATATGAATTTAAATTTACACATGATATAAACTATTTTTTAGCAATCTTAATCAATTCATGATTTATTTTTTTAATTTAAGTAGTTCAAAAGAACTGACGCTATTCTTAAATCATCATTAAACCATGCTCGTATTGCCATAGCCCTTCTAGGATCATAAAAAATTTGTTTTCTGTACCAACTAAGAACTTCCGAATCTGATTTCTTACCATTACATGACAAACAACATGGGACGCAATTACTTTTAATGCTTGTACCCCCTTTTGATATTGGATGAAGGTGATCAAGTGATTCTGATGGTTTACCGCAATAAATGCATTTATAGTTAGTAAACTTATAAAGTGATTCTCTCCAACTTTTATTACTTATCTTGGGACATAGCTGATCAAGGTAAATTGCATCTTGTTTATGCATAATATTCTTGATAAATATTTTTGATATTAACAGTTTTTATTAAACTTTGATTGAATAAGAGAAGATAAGATTATGTAAGTAGTATTTTTATTCTTAAAATAATAGGACTTAATTACTAAAAAATTAGAAATTAGATTTAATGCTTTATTTATTAACAACTTTAGTAAATAGCCTTGACTATCCTTTCTATAAAAGTGTCACTATATTTTTTATATCCTTCATTTCTAATGCGTTTTCAGCAATTTCTGGAGGTGGAGCAGGCTTACTACAATTGCCAGCATTAATTTTATCTGGAGTTCCTTATTATCAGGCTCTTGCTAGTCATAAATTTGCCACAGTAGCATTAGGACTAGGCGGTTCATTAAGAAATTACAAATCTCTAAAAAATGATATTTATGTTGCTTGGAAAATCTTAATTTTTGGATTGCCTGGAGTTATTTTTGGCGCCTCTATAGTTGAATTTATCTCAGAACAATATTTATACTTAATTTTAGGAATAATTTCAATTTTATTAGCTTTTTACTCATTTTTTAAATCAGATTTAGGTTTGTCATCTGGGAATAATGAACTTAATTTAATTCATGAAATTAGATTTTTAATTTTAATTTTCCTAATAGGTATTTTGAATGGTTCTATTTCTTCAGGAACTGGATTGCTAGTAACAATACTTTTAATAAAAACTTTTGGAATGGATTTTCTACGTGCTATAAGTTTGACATTCTTTACTGTTGGAATTTTTTGGAATTTTACTGGAGCAATAATTTTGAGTAAAATAGGGTCAGTTCCTTCAAATATATTACTATTATTAGTAGTTGGTTCTTTTACAGGAGGATATTTCGGAGCTCATTTATCAAAATTAAAAGGAAATAAATTAATAAAAAAAACTTTTACAATAGTTTGTCTTTCAGTTGGTATCAGTTTGTTTATTAAATCTATACTGAGTTTTTGTATGTTAATTAAATGTGAATACTAATATTGTTGTGGTCAAAAAAAGACCAAAAACAGCTGTAAAAGTTAATAAAGATAGAGTCATTTTTACCTTTATTTACTATCCTATATTTTAATAAATAACTCGTTGTATTAAACAATACCTTTATCTGATACCTTCTTAATAGAATATAAAAAAAGGCCTCACATGTGTGGGGCCGGGTGATGGGGAACCTTATTTTTAAACCAATTTCCTGAAAATTGCAACCCCCTATCTGTAGTGCATCTTTAGTTGTTGTTGAACACTACAGATAGTGCCATGCAAGTTCTTATATGTGTGAGTATTTTAATTCTGAAATAATTTTTTAATTTTTACCTCATGATCGAACTTGTTATTTCATGATTTCAATTTTTATTACTAATGAAACTTGTTAAAAATGTCATTCATTGTATTATTCTTATGAACTAGCTTAGTTAAAAAGATTTAATGATTGAATTAACATTACTTACTCTTTTGAACTATGTTGGAGATAATTTCTGTGAATATAGAAATATAGGTCACGATAATTATAAATCTTTACTTCTTTCTTACAGTGATGCCAGTAACAAATTTGGACCATTAGAGGTTAAAAAGGTTATTGAGAAGTCAGAAAATTTTAAAGTTGCAGCTGTTGCTATTGCTGCAATTAAGTGCCCTCAGCATATAGTTAAATAATGAAGTTTGAATTAAAAACTGAAAATGAAAATTATTCAAAGTCATTTTCGCAAGTTTTAGGTATCCTTTTTATTCTGGCTCTAATAATCCCCATTTGTGATATAGCACTCAAATTAGGAATTATTTCTAGAAATTATCAAGTTTACTATAACTGTAGGCTTTTATCTGTTGAAAAATCTAAAACTAACTTTCATAAACTATCTAGGATTTCTAAACTAAAAAGTAAACAAAGAATTTGGGAGTTTTGTAGGGAGGTTCTTAAATAATAATTAGCTAGAAGCTGATGAATAGAATCTCAATCCAAATAACCAGAACTTCCTAGAAGTAATAAGAAATACAATTGCAACAACAACTTCCAGCAATATTTTCCATAATTGAGTATGACCTAGGAAAACTTCAGAAGGGATTGACGTTATAAATGCAATAGGAATGAAAACACTAAAAAATATTCTTAGAGAAAATGAAAATGAATTCAATGGAAATCTTCCAATATAAAGGAAGGATCTTAGTACTTCGGTGGCATTCCATGTCTTCACAAACCAAATAGTAGTTGTAGAAATTAAAAACCATAAACTATATAAAATTAAAATTGAGCAGATTATTGTAATCAAAGATAAAGTCAGGAAACTTAAATTTAAATTTATTTGATTTATTCTGATGCAAAATAATAATAAACAAAAACCTAGCATTATTTCTAAAAAGCCAGATGGATTTATTTTTTTTAATGAGATGAAAAATTGACTATCGATAGGTTTTAAAAGTACGAAATCTAATGTTCCTTCTCTTATGTGTTTAACTATTTCTGTAAGATTTGGATTGAACCATGTATTAGTTATTCCATTCAAAATTGTATAGATACCTTGAATTATTAGTACTTGTCGAAATTCCCAGCCTCCAATAATGCCATTGTTTTGAAAGAAAATAGATAATAAAAAAATACTCCCTATTAGACTTAAAATTGCTGTTAATAAATCAATTAATATATTTGTCTTGTACTCCAATTCAGAAGCCAAAGAAGTTTGTAAAAATTTTGTATAAACTTGTAAATATTTTCTTAGGTTCATGATCCCATAGCAGTATATTTTTTAGTTCCTTCGAACCATATTTTCTTAAATATTGGGAAAAGTAAAAGAATCCATAGGATTTGCATACTAAATCCTCCAAAAATATTTGTTGAGTTACCTGAGAGTAAGTTTGCAGGAAAGTCGATTAGATATGGAAAAGGAGTTATATAAATCCAAGATTTAATATATTCGGGAAATGAAACTACTGGCGCTAAAAGACCTGACAGAAATAAAGTTGGGATAAATAATAATCTTTCAATTGAAGAAGCCTTTTCTGTCCAGAAACATAAACATGCAACAATTGACTGAATTAAAAATTGAATTAAGAAAGATAAGAAAGTCGATATTGTAGATAATAATATAATACTCAAATTTGGAACCCATATACTTTCCGGTTTGAATATAAAAAAGAAGATAGCGATTATTATTGCAAAAGGAAATCTTGTTATTTGTTCCGCAAGATGTTGGGCAAAATATCTGAAAAATGGATTTAAAGGTTGGATTAGATAAGGAGATAATTTCCCTAAAAGAGAATCTTCTTCAAAACTAAATACAACCCAAACTACTGAAAACTGTCTTACAAAAAAAGCACATAAGAAATACCTAGAAAGCATAACATCACTTATGTTTATGGACTCGTTAAGGTTATTGTTTGTCCATATGTTTAACATGAATAAAGGAATAATCCCTGAGATTGCCCATAATGCAATCTCTACCCTATATTCCAACATGTTTGAATATTGGACCTTTAATAAGGTGAACATTTTTTTGTTAAACAAATTAGATATCATAATCTTTTTTAATTAATATTTTTCCAATAATTTCATCTATAGGAGGTTCATTTATATAAAGATCTTCAATATTAAACTTATTTAGGATGGTTTTAAGTGCAGAAGTAATAGATTTATTTTCAACTTTTATAGTGAGTTCATTCTGTGTTTGACTTTTAACAGTGAATCCTAAGCGCGCTAATTTATTTGAATCTTCTTCTGAACGGCAAACTATTATTATTTCCTTAACAGGAGATAGTTTTTTTAATAATTGGTCGAGTTTTCCATCATATGAGATGGATCCTTTGTGAATACATATAACCCTCTTACATAGCGATGTAATATCTTTCATATAATGACTTGTTAGGCATATCGTTGCATTAGTTTCCTTATTATATTTTTGAAGAAACTTTCTTAAATTACTCTGTGCATTAATATCTAAACCGAGTGTTGGCTCGTCTAAAAATAAAATATTTGGTTCATGGATTAAAGATGCTAGTAGTTCTGCTTTCATTCGCTGACCTAGAGATAATTTTCTAACAGGTATGAATAGTTCATCATCAATTTCAAGCATATAGGATAATTTTTTTATCCTTCTTTTTGCTTCGTACTTATCTAAGTCATATATAGATGCATTTAAATAAAATGATTCAATTGGTGGAAGATCCCAAATAAGTTGTTGTTTTTGACCCATTATTAAGGTTATATTCTTTAGAAAATTATCTTTTCTTCTATACGGTAAGTAGCCTGAAACTAAAATTGAACCTTCACTTGGATAAATTAATCCACAAAGCATTTTTAAAATTGTTGTTTTCCCGGCTCCATTAGCACCTAGAAAACCTACTATTTCACCTTCCTTGATTTCAAAACTTATATCTTTTATAACCTTTAGACTTTTTGTTTGCCTTTTAAAAAAATGTTTAATTGTTCCTTGTAAGCCTGGTTCTTTGGAAGAAATATCAAATGACTTAGATAAATTTCTTACATCAATAATATTTTCTGACATTTTTTAATTTTAAATTTTATAAAGTTTTTATTTGATTTATTTATTAAATTATCTCTATTTTAGAAAAACTTTTTAATGATTTAAATAATATCTTTAAAGGATACAACTAACCAGAGAAAAAAATTAATTGGATTTATCAACTTGGAAATCTTAATTGTATTTTCATACTTTAATCCTCTTAAAACATCAAACATCAAAATATTATTCTTTTTTGTGTCGGTAGTTTTATTTATTACATTACCATTTTCATCGAGGAGATCAATTTCATCTTCAAAAAACCATTGCTCTTTTCCATTAGATAATTGCAGGACTACTCCAATACTTTTACCATCAGTTATTTTGAAGTCACTAATTTTAGCCACCGAGGAAATATTTATAGCATCAATAATATCCTTAGTAAGTCTATCCTTTGATTGTTCAAGATTTACTTGAACTGAATTTCCTATTTTAGTCTTATCTAAAATTAACATTTTTAGGTTATTATACCTAGTGATATGTGTATTATGTGACTTGTCCTAAATTATTTATTTATTTTATAAATTTATTTTTTGAATATCGCTTCAAGGATTTTCTTTAGTGAAACTGTTACTATTCTCAAGAAGACAAAAAACAACCCTAACGATCCTAAAATAATTGCTATTGATAGCATATTTGAACCAAGATCACGCTGTAATATATTCTGCATGAATTTATAAATTAATAGATTTTACTTTACTTTAATAACTTATTTAATATGGAAAAGGGTGAAGATTCTGTTGTTTTTAAAAAACTTTTTTTATTAGACTATTTATCAGAAATGATTTATAAGCTAATATTTTCATAGAAACTTATATAAATATTTTGGAACTATCTTTGAACTCTTACATTGGAATATTCTTTATCGTTATTGGTCTAATAGTGAGAGTAGATTTTAAATTTTCCATGCAAAAGGATATCTAATAGCTTTATCAAGCTCTTTTAGTACGATGAAAAATACTAAGGTAATTCGCAAAAGTAGCTTTTTATGCCTTTATATCGAACTATATTGAATGTATATATTTGTGACTAGATGCTAGTCATATCAGACTTTTTAGTATTTCTGCCTATTGATATTACTAGATTCTCAACAATATAATTAAAAATAAACTTTAATTATGGGATTTCCACATTGCCCTATATGTGTCGCTGTAGCATTCCTAACCGCTTGCATAACAGTTACTAGAGGTTATTTTTTGTATTTTCTTTATAAAGAGGCTGAAAAGAGAAGAGCTTTACCATTAGTTCCAGTCTATGATTAATTTGCCTTTATTTATAGAAGGTTTACTTATTCCTTTAGTATTATTATTGTGTTTAGCGGTTTATAAGAGATCAAAAAGAAAGAAAAATAAAAAAGTCTATAATCGACCTACCAAGAAACTGCAAGGTTAGTTAAGTAAATATGTGAGTTTTGTACATTTTTCTATAATCTTAATGCAATCTTTCAGTTGCAAACTTTCTGTTTTTCATTGCTTATCTAATAAAATCCATTATGTGGAAGTTTTTATTGAATAAAACTGTTCATAAGCAAAAGGGGCAAATTAAGGAGCATTCAGGAAATAATGACAATACAAATTCTGTCTAAATCAATCCTTTGAAAAATTATTTGGGTGTAATCTTAATAAGATTTAAATCTACTTATGTTGAAAAAAAGTATTACATCACTTGCATTAGCATCATTAGCCTCATTCACACCTGTAGGTGCAGAAGAAAAAGGAACTTATTTTGTAGGTTCAATTGGTGCTGGACAAATGGCAGACATTGATATTGCTGCAAGTCTAGGCGGTGGAGATTTTGAATTTGATTCAGGTTTTTCTGGAGAGTTTGGAATTGGATACGATTTTGGAAAATTTCGTACAGAATTTACCTACAATGCAACAAATACAGATTTAACTACCGTTCAAGGAGTTTCTACAGATATTGGTGTAGATGTTAGTACATGGATGGTTTCAGGAGCATATGACTGGAGAGCTGACAAAAAATGGCAACCTTACGTAAGTGCAGGATTTGGCCAATCTACTATCGAAGTTGAGCTTGCTCAAACAATTGGAAGCGTTTCAGTCGTAGTTGATGATGACAATATCACCACATTCAAGATTAAAGCTGGTGTTAATTATGAAGCTACTGAAGACCTAGATATTTATGGAGAGGTTTGGGGCCAAGCTTTTGATGACTTTACAATTGGAACTTTAGAGTTTGAAGATTGTGGAATGACAGGGGTATCTTTAGGATTAAGATATAAGCTTTAATAATTTAAATAAGCATTTATTTCTAAAAAACAATTTATTAAATTCAAAAATTGAGGGCAAATAAATCCCTCTTTTTTTTGACAAATCATGGACAAATGTTGTTTTACTTTTTATTTACCGATTCTTTTTACCGCATCTCTTGACTTCTCAAGAATAAACATAAGTTAATTTTTAACTTTTTTATACAAAAAAATCTCGAAATATATATACATTTTATTATTTAATTTAAGTGAAGTTTAAGTTCTCTTTAAATTTTTCTTTTTACTTTTAAGGAAGGTCATGTAATTTAATATTCATTTTCTATAAATAAACTAGTGATTCAAATAATAAAAAATTAATAGAATTTCATACAAAAAAAAGACTCTAATGAGTCTTTTAATTCAAATCTATAAAAAAATTTATTGATCTGTATCAAGTTTACTAAAGTTTGGTCCAAGTATAATCCATATAAGGGCAAAAAGACCCATAAAAGCACCTCCAACGGCAGCTGCAGAGGGATTGAAACCACCTATAGTGATTGTAGTTAATAAATCCATTGATTAAAAAACAAATTTCTTGCAATCATACAGAATTTTAGAGGAAATATACCTATATATATAAAAAAAGAAATAATCTAAATATCTATTATTCCAGAGTTCTCTAGTTTTAATCAGCTAAAGTAAACCGACTGTCAATCAATAATTAAGTATAGGCCGAGGGTATATAAACATCATGAGCATGAATGAAACACAAGCAAACTTCTTGGAAGAAACTAGTAAGAATTTTATTGGTAACTAATTTTCTATAACGCCAGCTACTTTTTGTTCCTTTAGTCTTTTTTTTAGTATTGCATAAGCTTCCATAGCCCATTCTCTAGATAATCGTAATTCATCAAAATAAGCTTCTAACTTCTCTCTAATTAATTTGCCAATTTTAAATACTTCTACGAAGCCTAGATAAATTATTACAGCCAACTTACTTATGGTTACTGCAAAAGCTGCTGTCTTTTCAACTGTTTTTTCTGGCATTTGGACTTATCTAATTTCATTAAAATTACCAGACGTAAAAAATATATCTAGCCCAATATTTTTGGGATCATATTATTTGTAATTTATAGAGAAGAATATGTTCATTACGATACATTGAGCAGAAGTAATAGTGCATAAATGTATATTAATTATACAGAATCCGTTCCAAAATTCTGTAGGTTTAAGGTCTACCTATCTTTCAACTGCTAATAATTATTAGTTGAAAATAAAAAACCTATTTAATTTTCATGAAAATTTAATATCCCATCGAAGCGTAAAAATAATCTTCATCTTCATCTATATTTGTCCAAAAAAAAGTGGACAGATTGTGGACAAATGACTAAAAAGATATCCCAATTCCAGCTCCTGGGTACCAATGTTCTAAAGGCTTTTCTTGAAAGAATAAAAATTCTCTTTTGGTTTCTTTTGAAAATTGCATTAGTGAATTAGTAACATGAGAATTATCTCCAAGTATTACTGCGCTATCGGAAAGCTTGTTAGAAATTGCCTGATATTCAAGAAATTCATAATTACTACTATGGTCACTATCATTTATAAAAAGATCGATTTCCTCATCAATTCCTTTGAGAGTTTCTATCGAATCACCATAAGAAATACTTCCAAATTCTTTATAAGAACCTTTTAGAAATTGTCCCATGTTCTTATCTATTTCTGTGCCAATATACCTTCCAGTAAATCCTTCACTATTATTTCGCATTAATGCAGCAGATAAAATGCAAGCACCAACACCATTATGAACTCCTGTTTCAATAATTAATCTAGGTTTTATAGCCCTTGCGAAAACATACCAACCAATTCTTCTCCCATATTCAATTTTTGTATCTTTTGGATAATTACTTTCTTTATGAGCCTTGATTAAATGTCTTTGTAAATTCGAATCATCTCTTAATTCTTGTACATAAGAATATAAATTTTCAAAATCTTTTTTTAGAACAACAGAAATCATATGAATCATATGTTCGATATTTGATTTCTCCAAGTCATAATAGAAATTTTCTTTTTCAGTATCTTTCCAGAGCCAATTTTTAATTAAATTAATTTTATTTGAATAATATGAATTAGTTATTTTTTTTCTGCTTTGATAATTGTAGAATTTTTTAAAGGTTTTTGAACGCATTAAAAAATTTTTTGATGATTTTAAAAAAGGATATAAATTTTCTTGATAAATTTTCAATTTAAAATTTCAAACATTAATTACTCTAACATCACCATTAAAAGTGGACAAATGTTTCTTGTTTTAACCAGGCAAACTACGCAGAAATAAGCAAAAAATAGTTATAGCTTGAAAACCTAGTGTTGCACTAGGGCCATTAAGTGCTTTGGGTGCACTAGATCGCAGGTTCTAATCCTGTCGCTCCGATCAGTTATAGCAATGGTTTATAAATATATCACTTAGTCTCATATTGCGAAAGGTAGCAAGAGTTATGTAGTTTGTATATATAGTTGTGCCTAGTTTTCTGCTTATATATAATGTTTTTTGAAACTTTCCAAGTAAGAAAAATGCTCTTCGCACAAACTGGACAAGGTGTTGATATTTTTTCTCCAATAGGGATTTTGATTATTTTTATTGGAGTTGTTTTGACTGTTGGGTTCCCTGCCGCAATGATTAAGTTCGGCAGAAAGAGCTAGTAAGCATTTAATTCCGTAAGTGCTTCTTCTTTATCAAACAATTAATAATTAAGTTTTTAGTAATTAATTAATTTTCTATTTCCATCTCTAGTTTCTACTTTATTTATTCTTAACCCAATGAAAAGAACCCATATAAGTGCAAAAACTACTGGTAAGAATACGATAGCAAGTCTCATCATTTTTTTAAAAGTGT
Organism: Prochlorococcus marinus CUG1416; assembly: GCF_017695965.1. NCBI lineage: Bacteria > Bacillati > Cyanobacteriota > Cyanophyceae > Synechococcales > Prochlorococcaceae > Prochlorococcus > Prochlorococcus marinus. Next base: position 6,551 of record NZ_JAAORM010000003.1, on the reverse strand, counting down.
AATTTGCTAAATATAATACCGTTGAAATAGGTATTTTATTTAAAATTTCACGTTTATTTACTATGCAATGCACAATTAGCGAGGCCACAAAAGCTCTAGGATTTAAAAGTAGAAATTCTTTTTATCTATTACGGAATATATTATCTTTAAATCCAATTTCAAATATATTATCTCAAAAACATTTGCATAATCTCTTAGAACTGGTAATTTTAGTTGACTTGAATAAGTTCAAATGCAAGATCAAAGAATTGAAAAGATAGCAGCTGTTGCAGTAAACATAACGAAGGTGCTTTTAGTAATTTATTTGGGATTTGAAGAAGTATTTAAAATAGGCAAATCACTTAGAGAGAAGTTAGATGTTTATTTAGATGATTTACGAGTACCTCGAGAATGGGCTTCAGAAGCTTATGCAATACTAAAAAAACGACTTGCGGAACGAAAAGTAGCGGGTGGTATAGAAAATTAGTTATTTTTCAATATTGAACTTTTTAAATGTTGAAGAATAATAGCAGGTTCAGCATACCAATAATCAAAATCCTCAACGGTAACCAAATCTTCTGTTTGTGATAAGTTTTGCAAAAGCACTAGGTCGTACGTTCAAATCGTATCGCTCAAATCAGTTATAGCAGTAAGTCTCAGCTAATAATAAATTACAACCAAAAAAGGTTGCACCCAAAATGCAACCATATATTCTTTTTTTAAAGAATTAATTAATATTTTTTTAAAAAAGATTTGTTATTTTAAGTATGATTTAATTTTTATCATTGAAATTATTAAAGTTACTTTCCCTTACCTCATTTGCTTTTATCCCATTAACTTCAGTTGAAGCTAATGAATATGAATTTAAGAATATCAAACTTAATGAAGTTGCAAGTGAACAAAATAAATATCAACCAAAAGACAAACTAGATGAATACATAATTAATGGAGCAACTTATTCAACCAAATTTGTTCCATTAATGAATGATGGTGCAGAAGGCAGTGAATATACGAGCATCATGGCGAATGATCTCAATAGATTATTAGTTGACGCTGGATTTAATTTTGCAAATGCAAAAGCAAATGGTGAGATACAGAAAATTCCATTTTTTGCTCAAACTTCTGTAAATATTTCAGGCGGAACGGAATCAGATACAAGCTTCTCAATAAATAGTTTGATGAAACTTAGTGAACTTGCAAAAGATGATGAGGGTGATTTAAAGACTCTTGCCTTCTCTCAAGCAAGATTTGCTACTGCTACAAATGCAGATGGTTCCACCATTAACCTTGGGTTAGGGATTAGAAATCGTCCCAATGATATTTCTATGGTTGGAGCTAATGCGTTCTGGGATTACAGAATGACAGATTATAGTGATGCCCATAGCAGACTTGGATTAGGTGGAGAATACTTCTGGAAAGATTTTGAATTTAGGAATAACTGGTATATGTCAATAACTGATGAAAAGGACGTAACTATAAAAGGTGTTTCTTACAAAGAGAGAGTAGTACCAGGATGGGATGTGGAACTAGGCTACAGACTTCCAAATAATCCTGAACTTGCTTTTTTTGTAAGAGGATTTAACTGGGATTACAAAAATACCCAAGATAATTCTGGACTAGAAGGATCAGTAAGTTGGCAGGCAACTCCTCACATCGGTTTAGAAGCTTACGTCTCTAATGAAATTTCTGCAGCATCAACAACTGTGAATACTTCTCTACCTGGAACAGATGAGACTTTCTTTGGATTAAGAATGAATATCACTGGAAGTCCTGTGAAGTTTGAGAAATCAAATTATAAGAAAAATATGATTACTCAAATGACTCAACCAGTAAAACGTAAATTTGATGTTCTTTTAGAAAGATCATCTGGAACATTCCAAAATAGAGCCAAAGGAAATTGATTATTTTGAGTTTACAATTTCTTTCAATTTTTAATTTTTCAACCCTTTAAAACTAAAAAATCTAGAACCCATAATGAAAAAATTCAGAAAATCATTTCAACAAAGATTCATAAGTGCCTCTAGTTCAGTTGCTATTGGAGCAGCATTATTGGGATTAACAACCAATACAAATTCTGCTAAAGCTTCATCCCCAGCTCTTTGCAAAGATAAATTAACTCAGACTACTTTACAGAAAAATATTTTTTCCGAAAATAATACCCAAACTGCATCAGCTTTAAGTAGTTTTAATTATTATTGTCTAGGTTCACCTGACAAATTTGAGATTGTCATTTATGAGATGGGATTATGCACTCAAAATCCTATCTCTGGAACCCCTAAGACATTTAGTAAAGATAATTGTGAAGTAACAATGGTCTCTACTAGTGGATCTACAGCTGATCTGGCAGGCAAAACAGTCCCATTGCCATCAGCTTCAACTAGACCAGCCAATGCAACTTATACGCATGCTTATATTACTATTTTGAATGAATTTGGATTGAGAGGATCAATATCACTTGACGGCTCTGTTTATTGTTCAACAAATGATGGAGGAGTAAATTCATCAGTAGGTTGTACAGCAGTTGATCATACAGAAGAGTTGGATTCTTTTGATGAAAGTTTTGAGCCCGACTTTGGTCCTGAGAATATGCCGACAGGTGGGAAAGTTTCAGCACTACTTACTGATAGCAGTCTAACAAGGGCCGCTAATGCTTCTTCAGTAACAAGATTAGTAGGTGTATTTGAGACTAATTCGGGTTCTCCTGTTGTTATTAATGATGGAGTAAATGGGGTGGAAGTTGAACTTCAAGTTTCAGATGGTGGATATGGAATAGCTTTTACAAATTCAGGAGTCCCAGAGGATTTTGGTTCAGCTCCATTTAAACCAGTTTTCAATACTTTCTAATATTTCTAAACTTAAATATTTAGGCACCCAAAATGCACCCAAAATAAGGCTAATTATTCCGAATTAGACCATACTTTATTTCTTAAAAGCCCTGATATGACTATAAGTCTCATTTATAGCCTTATCGGCGCAAATGCATTGGGAGCACTAGGTCGCAGGTTCAAATCCTGTCTCCCCGACTCTTAAAAACCAATTCATACTAGCGAGTTACCCATACGCGCTTTTTTATTGTCTACTAGTCTCATGACCCAAGGGGTAGATGTAAGGGTAGCTATAATCCTCTAAGATACCCCTCAGGGGCTTACCATCTTGGCTCAGTAACTTGCCAACCTGCAGTAATTAATTGTTGATACTCCTTCCTAGCTTCATCTATTTTTATTTCTTTTCTTGTTTTCATAAGCGGTGGAGCTTCTCCACTTGATCCAACAACTATCCCACTATCAATAAACATATACTCAAAAAACTTATCCTTATTATTCTTATTCTTTGTAAAACGTCTTACCTCAGTCCAGTTAGGACATATTAACCATGCTTCTTCAGTTACCTTTCTAGAGTCTCTATTCATTTAAAAAATACTACTGATATTTATTGAGTAATCGATTATAAATTACCAACAATACTATTACTCCTCCAATACCAAGAATTGCATGGTATGGGTCATGATGATTCTGCCAAAGCTCCTGTAAAAATTTCATAAAAATTACTCCTTATTTCTCTATATATACAATGAGAAAAATTAAACCAGTGAAAAATTTAACCTTATATATAAATAACGGATTTAGAATTCATTTAAAAAAAATTTATTTTTCACAGTTTTTTTTCTACTATCGAATTTTAAATATTTCATTATTTTCATAATCAGTATTTTTGCTCTAGGAAATTTAGACCATCACATTTATGTTAGATCAACTGATTGAGGTTTAACTTAATGAGTACATATAAAACGAAATACTTCAAAAAAGCAAAAAACATTAATAACACCATTTGGTTAGACGAATTAATTAATCAACTTGAAAACAAAAAGCGAAAGGGGTTTAACCATGAATACATTTAGAAATAAACACTTCAAAAATGAATTAGACCCTAAGTATGCCTTTTATGATTGTCTTCGTAGTTGCGAACTAAAGATTAATTCTGAAAACTCTTTAGAAGAATGCGTTGACAGTTGTGAGCTGAGACCATTACCAAAGGATTTCGATCGATAAAAATAAGAATTTAAACTCTATTAAATATATAATTTGCCGTTATGGATTTATAAAAAATTAAATGAGGTTAATTTAATGTCCAATCTCGCTATCGATTTGCTTTTCACCTCTGTTCTGGATTTAAATCTGCAGGAGCAAAATCAGTATTGATAGCAGTAGGTAAAGCGAAAGAAGCCAGCAGGGAGATCATTAAGCGTTTAATTTAGTCTTCTGCATCTTCAAATTCTCTTAGCAAACGAAAAGTTTTAGAAATAAACGGAAAGATCCATACCAACAAACCCACCACTGTTATCAAAGCGAAAAGAAAGCCCAAAATTGCTAAGAATCCACCTGTTACATCTCCTTCGTAGAAGCGATCAAGCCCAATTGGGGCACCAACACCCAAAAGAAAGAGTCTTGATAAAGTTTGTTTTTCTTTTTTTCTCAACATAAATAATAAAAAATATGGTTTTATTGCTCCAATTTTAGATCTACTGTCAATCAATAATTCTCACACCTCCAAAAGTTCTAGGTCGCAGTTTCTAATTCTGTCGCTACGATCAATATTTGCAAGCCTTTATAAATATTTGAACTAGCCCCATATTGGAAAAGGAGCGCTAAAAGTATTGATAAATCTAAAAAATTTGATCTACTTTGTGCCAAGTTTTTTCCTTGTATAATAGATTAATAATTTTCTTTTAAATTTAAATTCTTGGTATTTGCTTTATCTGAAGAAAGAAATAAAAATAATATGATACTAATTAAACCTGAGACGCTAAGTGTTAATTGAAGAACTTCGATAATTATCTCCTTATTATATTTCTACTACAAAGTTAGAAGTACTCTTAGTTTTCAAAAAGAGTAAATCTTCTTAATTATTTATGGAATAGTTAATTTAAAGAATTACAAGTATAGTGAACTTCTTCTTATTTTTTTCTCTATTCACCATAGTAACTTTCAGCTATCTTCATCAATAACCAGTAGAAGAAATTAGCAAGTGTTTTCTGCATAAGAATCTCTATAGCTATTATTACTTAAATCAGAATCTCTAACTAAAACAATGTAGAAAATAGTTATTTAGACTTCCCAATCTATGTCGTAATCGTCATCAATATTATTTTCCCAAACCCTAGCAAGTTCTCTTAGTAGAGTTTTTATTTCCATATCTGTAGCTCCAGATTCGTGTTGGAACTTGGTGCATATGACTTTAATTTCGTCATAAACTTGTTCTAGCAATATTGTTTTTTGATCTGGATTCGCCATTTAATTCTTATCTATAACTTCTCCTCCATACTCCCTCGCTATAACATCTAAACACATAAGAATATCTTTATTTTTCAATAGATCTGTTTCACTCAAATACCTAAGAAGAGTTCTTATTTGATCAATAGTATTTTCGTGTAATTCCTTCATTAGTACTTAATTTCCATCTGCCAATAAGCATAGCAACCATAGGAGTTTTCTCTAATTAATTGTAATTTTCTAGAATTTTTTTTCATAGGAAAAATGCTGCAAGTATTAAGCATTTCAAGGATTAAAGTCTCTACATTTTGACCTTTCTTTTTCATAATCCTTGATATCAACATCCCATTCATAATTCTCCAAGATAAATATTAATTGAGTCTCTGCTTTATAAATATCTATTTTTCTTTTAAGCATTTTCAGAAAACTAATCATCTAAGAATAAACCAAATACAAATTCCGATAATGAATATAACTCTCTAAATTTATTATTATCAATAAGCAAATATACTGAAGCTATTGATATGACTGAGTTCTAGTAACAAATCTAAATAAAAAAATAGGCCTAAGCATGCTTAAATACTCCAAATCTTATTAACTTATAAATAAATGGCTTATTCAGAAACAAAAATTGTAATAGGTGGTATAGCACATATTCCTGTTCTTATTTTTATAGCTAATTTCATTAAAGGAAAGTTTGAAGTTAAAAAGGAAACCTTAAAAGAAACTTTAGTTAAAGAAGATTCAGTTAAAGTAATTGAGGCAAAAGAAACTTTAGTTAAAGAAGACAAAGCAAAAGCGATAAAGAAACTATCCAATAAGCTTGATAATATTGAAGAAAAAGCAGATGAGGTTTTTGAAAAAGTAAAGAAAAAAAAGAAAGATAAGAAAAAGAAAAAAAAGAAAGATATGAAAAGAGATTAACTAATCGCAAGAGTGTGAGATAAAAATATGTCACATAGCATTTGAAGATTTTGAAAAAGAAGCTTTAAAGTAACTTAGAATATTGCTTTATTACTTTTAAAGCCATTAAATTAAACTGCAAACCTTGTTTTGAATTAAATTATTTACATAACCGATCATAAAAATAATATTGGTTATTAATCTTAAAGTCGCATTAGTTAATAAGCTCAAATCTTGAATAATAAAAAGGTTTTAAGAGGTAGATAAATAATACAAATATTATTATTTTTTTTTCAAATTAGTCTTTTGCATTTTATCCATTTTCATATTTAATTGTTGGTCCTCTATCCGTATATGTTTGTATATCAAACCGTACATCTTTTTTAGTCGGTTGGTGAG